>NZ_FMHV01000001.1 GCF_900091465.1 Micromonospora rhizosphaerae
GCAGGCGTTCACCACGGCGAACTTCATCCGGCGGGCGGCCGTGCGATCACCCGGCAGCAGCGGGATGGACATCGGCGGCGCGTCGTCGACCGGCGACGTGGGGGCCAGCGCCGGGCTGACCGGCACCACGGCCTCGACCTCGGCGCGGTCGAACCGGTCGCGGCCGTACCGGCGGCGCTGCCGGTCGGTGTAGCGGTGGTCGGGCACGACCAGGTCGTTGCCGGGGACGGCGTCGACATCACGGCGACCCACCCGGACCAGCAGCACCTGGCGGGCAAACGTGCTGCTGCGGCGCAGCCGGCCCGCCCAGCGACGCCCTGCGGGGCGCGGACTGTCAGTCGTACGACGCCGGCGCCATGGGGCTCTCGGCACGCTTCCTCCATCACCGGATCGGCTGACCGCCACGAGGGCGGGTGTCCGGCTGTCTCGTGCCGGACCGCTTTCGGGCCCGGCAGCCGTTTGCGGAGTAACACCATTGCATAAGGGAACGGGGCTTGGCGATAGCTGCCGGCGGTACTTATATCTCCCTTAAACCGCGCGAACTGCCCTCATATTGCCATCTCGGGCGTCATCGCCCGTTTCCTCCGCCAATCCCAAGTCCCGACTGTACCGGAGGCGGCCCAGGTGGGCTCGACAAGTGGGCGCTACCACCCCGAGCGTCCGGTTGCCCGGGCCGCCACCTCGGTCATCCGCAGCCGGCTGACCCGCTCCGGAGCGAACCAGGCCGCCCTGGCGGTGGAGCCGCCGGCGAGTTCGGTCACCACCGCCTCGGTGGGGGCGTCCACCCGGACCCGGTAGATCACCCGGACCGAGTGCCAGTCCAACGGCCGTCCCTCGGGACCGAGCGCGGCGGGGTTGTGCAGGTTGTCGACGGCCATCAGGTCGACCACCCGACCGAGCTGGCCGGCCTCCTCGACCAGCTCCCGGAGCAGGCCTGCGGCCGGCTGCTCCCCGTGGTCGGTGCCGCCGCCGGGCAGGTGCCACCGCCCGGCCCCCGGGTAACCTCAGCGATCATGGTCAGCAGCACCCGGTCGGCCGGGTCGGTGACCAGCCCGTACGCGGCGAAGCGCTGGCGCCGGTCGGTGGCGGGCGGAGCGGCGTGCGCGGGCGGCAGGGCCCGGGGCAGGTCCCGCGGCAGGGGCGCCACCGGAAGCCCGAGCAGCTCGGCGGTGAACGGCATCAGCGGCACTCCCGCCGCCTCGTCAGGGGTGAACCAGCGCAGCTCGTCGCTGCCGCCGGCCGGCTCCGGGCGGAGCTCGCCTCCCCGCGCCTCGACGTCGAACACCAGCCGGTCGGTGTGCACGATGACACCGGCGTCCCGGAAGGTGGCCACGTCGGCCACGGCGTCCCGCACCCCGGTCACGCGGACGGCCAGCCCGGTCTCCTCGGCGAACTCACGCACCACCGCGGCGGCGGGATGCTCGGCGTGCTTCAGCCCGCCGCCGGGCAGCTGCCACACTCCGGGGTACGGGCAGCCGGCGGATCCTCGGGCCAGAAGTACCCGCCCGTCGGCGTCCCCCAGCACCCCGTACGCCCCGATCCGCCGCCGCTGCTCCACCAGCTCCCCCAATTCCCGCCTCCCGGCCCGTCCGGTTACCCCGTCGATCATGAATTTATTGCCCGCGAGGGTGTGGTGACGTTCGGGCTCATCGGTTGAGGGCGATCGCTACCCGGGGGAGCAGGGGGGTTACCCGCGGCCTGGCGCGGCGTTGTCGACGGCCCGGCGGCCGCACCGCGTCCCTCGGACATCGCCGGGCGGTCGGGCCCGCGGGGACGTGTCCCTGAGGAGCAATATGCCTGAGCGCGCCTCGCTCAGCTCATCGCGCCCCGACGAGCGCACTCACCACTTGCCCCGCCCATCCGGGTAGCAACCTCATCATCTTGGAAGCGGCGGGAGGGCGCGGGTCAGGTGAGTTGGGCGGCCTGGACGGCTTCGGCGGTGACCTCGGTCAGGCGGTCGGTGGGGAGGGCGCCGAGCTCCTCCCGGCGGAACCAGCGGGCCTCGCAGGTGGAGCCGCCGACGTCGACGACCTTGGGCGGGGCGGGCTGGTCGACGATCACCCGGTAGAAGGCGCGGACCCCGTGCCAGTCGATCGGGTAGCCCTCGGGACCGAGTGAGGCGGCGTCCCGGTGGCTGGCCACGCCGAGCAGCTCAACCAGCCGGCCGTTCTGCCCGGTCTCCTCCACCAGCTCCCGGATCAGCGCCGCGCCCGGCTGCTCGCCGTAGTCGGTGCCGCCCCCCGGCAGGTGCCAGCAGCCGGCGCCCGGGTAGCCGTCGGAGACCCGGGTGAGCAGCACCCGGCCCTCCGGGTCGGTGACCACGGCGTACGCCGCGAAGCGCTGCGCCCGGTGCAGGCCGTCGGGCCCGGGCACCGCGTAGAAGGAGGGGAACTCGGGGACCTCCTTCGGCACCACGTCGGCCGAGGAGGCGGGGAGACCCAGGGCGCGCGCGGCGAACGACCGCAGCGGCAGCTCCCGGGCCTCGTCGAGGCTGAACCAGCGGGCCAGGTCGGTCGGGCGGTCCACCCGGTCGGTCAGCGTCCCGCCCCGCACCGAGACCGTGTAGATCAGGCGGTCGGTGTGGATGGTGATGCCGCGCTCGGGCAGCGCCCGCATGTCGGCGAGGACGTCCCGGAGCCCGGCGACGGCGACCGAGAGCCCGGTCTCCGCCGCCGTCTCGCGGACGACGGTGTGGTTGGGGTCCTCGCCGTGGTCGACCGCCCCGCCGGGCAGGGACCACGCGCCAGGGGTGCCGGAGCGCTCAGATGCGTGGACCAGCAACACTCGGCCGTCTGGGTCAGCACAAACTGCGTATGCCGCGATCCTGCGGAGCGGCTCCAGCAAGGTGGTCACGGGTGAAAATTCTCCCCCGACCCGGTTACCGCCATCGAAAAGAGTCAGATTCCTGACACTAGGCTGGCACCTCAGGGATCGTTCAGGGTAGGAGTCCGGGCGGTCACCGAGGTCGCCCGCCCGCCGGCGCGGGACCGTGGGGACATGACCTTCACGAACGCCCCTCAGGCCCCGTACAAGCAGCTCCGGCGACCGGCCACCGACCGCATGGTGGCCGGGGTCGCCAGCGGCCTCGGCCGCTACCTCGGCGTCGACCCCACCCTGGTCCGGGTGGTCTTCGCCCTCGCCACCCTGGCCACCGGCGGGCTCGCCGCGCTGGCGTACCCGATCATGTGGTTCCTGATGCCGGAGGAGCCCGCGGGCGCCCCCGCCTGGCCGCACCCGGCGGGCGCCGCGCCGCACGGCTGGCCGACGCCGCCCGCGAGCCCGCCCCAGGCCGCCGGACCGGCCGCGCAGCCGTGGCCTACCGCGCCCGCCGGACCGGCGGCGGCGCCGGAGGCGGCGAGCACGCCGGAGCCGACGCCCCGGCCGCAGCCTCAGCCGCCGACGGCCGGGTGAGCCGGCCTCACTCCCACTCGATGGTGCCCGGCGGCTTGCTGGTCACGTCCAGGACGACCCGGTTCACCTCGGCCACCTCGTTGGTGATCCGGGTGGAGATCCGGGCGATCACCTCGTAGGGCAGCCGGGACCAGTCGGCGGTCATGGCGTCCTCGCTGGAGACCGGGCGCAGCACCACGGGATGTCCGTAGCTGCGCTCGTCCCCCTGCACGCCGACGCTGCGCACGTCGGCCAGGAGCACCACCGGGAACTGCCAGACGCCCCGGTCGAGACCGGCGGCGCTCAGCTCCTCCCGGGCGATCAGGTCGGCCTTGCGGAGCAGGTCCAGCCGCTCCTTGTCGACCGCGCCGATGATCCGGATGGCCAGGCCGGGGCCGGGGAACGGGTGCCGCCAGACCATCGCCTCGGGCAGGCCCAGCTCCAGGCCGAGCTTGCGGACCTCGTCCTTGAAGAGCGTGCGCAGCGGCTCGACCAGGGCGAACTTCAGGTCCTCCGGCAGGCCGCCGACGTTGTGGTGGCTCTTGATGTTGGCGGTGCCGGTACCGCCGCCGGACTCCACCACGTCCGGGTAGAGGGTGCCCTGCACCAGGAACTCGACGTCGCCGTGCGAGGCGATCTCCCGGGCGGCGGCCTCGAAGACCCGGATGAACTCCCGGCCGATGACCTTGCGCTTCTGCTCGGGGTCGGTCACCCCGGCGAGCGCGCCGAGGAAGCGGTCCTGCGCGTCGACCACCTTGAGCTTGATCCCGGTGGCGGCGACGTAGTCCTTCTCCACCTGCTCGGCCTCGCCGGCGCGGAGCAGGCCGTGGTCGACGAAGACGCAGGTGAGCTGGTCACCGACGGCCTTGTGCACCAGCGCGGCGGCGACCGCGGAGTCGACCCCGCCCGAGAGGCCACAGATGACCTCCTTGTCGCCGACCTGCTCCCGGATCCGGGCCACCTGCTCCTCGATGATGTTCTCGGGGGTCCAGGTGGGCTCGATGCCGGCGATGTCGTAGAGGAAGCGGGTGAGCATCTCCTGGCCGTGCGCGGTGTGCCCGACCTCGGGGTGGAACTGCACCCCGGCCCGGCGGCCGGCCAGGTCCTCGAAGGCGGCGACCGGCGCGCCCGCCGACTCGGCGGTGACGGTGAAGCCCTCCGGGGCCTCGGTCACGCAGTCGCCGTGGCTCATCCACACCGGCAGGTCGTCCGGCAGTTCGCGGAGCAGCACCCCGGCCTCGGCGCGGGCGCGCAGGGGGGTGCCCCCGTACTCGCGGTTGCCGGTCCTCGCGACCGTGCCGCCGAGCGCCTGGGCCATCGCCTGGAAGCCGTAGCAGATGCCGAAGACCGGCACGTCCGCCGCGAACATCCCGGCGTCGATCTGGGGCGCGCCGGGCGCGTAGACGCTGGACGGCCCGCCGGAGAGGATGATCGCGGCCGGCTTCTTCGCCAGCATCTCGGCGACCGGCATCGAGTGCGGGACGATCTCCGAGTAGACCTTCGCCTCGCGCACCCGGCGCGCGATGAGCTGGGCGTACTGGGGCTCCGAAGTCCACCACGAGGACGGGGCGAGGCGTGCTCATGTGCAGAAAGCCTACCGACCGTGACGCCCCGCCCGGCCGTTGCCCGGGCGGTGTCCGCGCCGGTGTTGCGCGGCTCACCCCCGCAGTGCACCGGGGGCGTCCGCCGGGACCGCCGGGTGGCGCGGGGAGACCGGCTCCAACCGCCGGTACGCCTCGCCGAGCGGCGGCCGGGGATCCGGTTCGCCCTTGTTCGGCCAGAAGGCCATGGCCCGTTCCGCCTGGGCAGTGATGGTCAGCGAGGGGTTCACCCCGAGGTTCGCCGAGACTGCGGCGCCGTCCACCACGTGCAGCCCCGGGTGCCCGTAGACCCGGTGGTACGGGGTCGATCACCCCGTCGTCGGCGGTGGCCCCGATCACCGCCCCACCGAGGATGTGCGCGGTCATCGGGATGTTGAACGGCTCGGTGAGCGCACCGCCGGGCGTACCGCCGATCTCATCGGCGAGCAACCGGACCGCCTGGTTGCCGGCGGGGATCCAGGTCGGGTTCGGCGCGCCGTGGCCCGGGCCGGAGACCAGCCGCCGGCCGAACGGCCCCGCCGCCAGCGGGTGGTGAGCGAGTTGTCCGCCGACTGCATCACCAGGGCGATCACGGTCCGCTCGGACCAGCCGCGGACGGAGAGCATCCGGGCGGCCAGCCCGGGCTGCCGGAGGATGCTGCCCAGCCAGCGCCGGACCCGGTGTGGGCCGCCGTCCACCAGCAGCGACTGGAGCAGCCCCATCGCGTTCGAGCCCCGGCCGTAGCGGACCGGTTCGATGTGGGTCTGCGGGTCGGGGTGGAACGAGCTGGTGATCGCCACCCCTCGGTGAAGTCCAGCCCCGCTGCCGGGCCTGCTGCCGCGGCACCGACGCGCCGAGGATGGCCTCGGAGTTGGTCCGGGTCAGCTCGCCGAGCCGGGACGAGAGCCCGGGCAGCGCGCCGGTCGCCTTCATCTCGTGCAGCAGCCGCTGGGTGCCGAGCGCGCCGGCCGCGAAGACCACCTGGTCGGCGTGGATCACCTGGCGCCGCCTGCGCAACCAGGCGCCGGTGCGCTCGGTGTGCACCTCGTATCCGCCATCGGCCGCGGAGCGGACCACGGTGGCGGTGGTGAGCGGGTGGACCTGGACGTCGAGCCGCTCGGCCAGCCAGAGGTAGTTCTTGACCAGAGTGTTCTTCGCGCCGTGCCGACAGCCGGTCATGCACGACCGCAGTGCGTGCAGCCGGTGCGCGCCGGCCCGACGCCGCCGAAGTACGGGTCGGGCACCCGCTCTCCGGGACGGCCGATGTGCACGCCGACCGGGGTGGCGTGGAAGGTGTGCCCGACCCCATCCGCTCGGCCACCGTGCGCATCGCCCGGTCCGCGCCGGTGGCGATCGGGTACGTGGTGACGCCGAGCATCCGCTTCGCCTGGTCGTAGTGCCGGGCCAGCTCGTCGCGCCAGTCGGTGATGCCCCGCCACTGCGGATCGGTGTAGAACGCGTCGAGCGGCTCGTAGAGGTGTTGGCGTAGACCAACGAGCCGCCGCCCACGCCCGCGCCGGAGAGCACCATGACCCGCCGCCGGCCTTCCGGTCCGCCGAGCGGAGCAGCGTGATCCGCTGGAGGCCGTAGCAGCCCAGCTTGGGGCCCAGAGGAAGCGCCGCGCCCGCCAGGAGGTCTGCGGGAACTCGTCGTCGGCGAAGCGCCGGCCGGCCTCCAGCACGCCGACGGTGTAGCCCTTCTCCGCGAGCCGCAGCGCGGTGACGCTGCCGCCGAATCCTGACCCGATGACGACCACGTCGTACCGCATGAAGGCATCATTACCGACCGGTAGCAGTCGCGCCAGCGGCAGTTTTCCGCGATCATGCAGGACGCGCGACCGACCCGGAGCGCGCCGGGCCGCAACCTGAAGTGCCCGTCGGAGCGTGTCCAGATACGGGGAAGGGGGCACCGATGCCCAGGTGCACGAACGGCACGTCGACGCTGGCCGCTGGGGCTGGCGGCCCTGCTCACGGTGCTCCTGGTCGCCTCCGGCGCGGTGGTGGTCGGCAAGTTGCTCTCCCGGTCCGCGCCCGCCCCCGGCCCGGTCGCCGGCTCGGCCACCCCGGCGCCGGAGACGAGTGCCCCGGCCAGCCCCACCCCGCCGCCCGGCGCCGACATCACCGGGCCGCTGAACTTCCTCATCGTCGGGGTGGACACCCGGGTCACCGTGCCGGGCTGGGAGCCGCACGCCGACGCGGTGATGGTCATGCACGTGGAGCCGGGGCTGAAGCGGGCGTACCTCTTTTCCCTCCCCCGCGACCTGGTGGTCGACATCCCGGCCTACCCGAAGTCCGGTTACCGGGGCGGCCGGACCAAGCTCACCCATGCGATGAGCTACGGCAGCCGGGTGCCCGGCGACAAGGCCCACCCGAGCACCGCCCAGGGTTACGAGCTGCTGCGCATCACGGTCAGCCGGTACACCGGGCTGCGCATCGACGCCGGCGCGGTGCTCACCTTCTTCGGCTTCGACCGGCTGATCGACGCCCTGGGCGGGGTGGACCTCTACATCGACCAGCGGGTCGCCTCGATCCACCGGCGCCCCGACGGGCAGTACCGGCAGCACACCGCCGGCGGGTACGTCGGACCGCAGATGGTCTACGAGAAGGGCACCCGCCACCTCAACGGCTGGCAGGCGCGGGACTACGCCCGGCAGCGCTACATCGCCGGGGGTGACTACGCGCGGCAGCGTCACCAGCAGCAGCTGATCCGGGCGCTGGTCCGCAAGATCCTCGACCAGGGGCTGGCCCGGGACCCGGACCGGGTCCAGCAGGTGGTCCGCGCCCTCGGCAAGACCATGGTGTACGCCGGTGGCGGCACCCGGCTGATCGACTTCGCGTACGCCCTCGGCGGGATGCCCGCAAACGGTCTGGTCCTGGTCGGCCTCCCCGGCAGCGGGGTGGGCAAGGACGGCGCCTACCGCGGCGAACAACTCCGCCCGGTCGCCCGCCAGTTCTTCACCGAACTCCGCGCCGGCCGCGCCGAGGCGTTCCTCTCCAGCCACCCGACCCTGCGCGTCAAGACCTGACCGAGGTCAGCGGGGCTTCGGCTCGGCGGGGCGCTCGGCGCCGTAGAGCCAGGCGTCGAAGAGCGGACGCAGCGGCCGGCCGGCCACCCGTTCGGCGTACGCGACGAAGTCGGCGGTGGTGACGGTGCCGTCCCGGTGCTCGGCCGTCCAGCCGCGCATGATGCGGAAGAAGGTGTCGTCGCCGACCGCGCGGCGCAGCGCGTGCACGGCCAGTGCCCCGCGCTTGTAGACGGCGTCGCCGAACATCGCCGGCCGGCCCGGGTCCACCGACGGCTTGGTCCAGTCGGTCGCCGCGTACTCGGCGATGAAGGCCTCCGCCACGGGGCGTCCGCCGTCGTGCTCGTCCCAGAGCCATTCCGCGTACGTGGCGAAGCCCTCGTTGAGCCACAGGTCGCTCCACCGGGCCACCGAGACGCTGTCGCCGAACCACTGGTGGGCCAGCTCGTGCGCGACCACGGTGGTGTTCGGCCGACCGGCGCGGAAGAAGCCCGGCCCGTAGACCGGCCGGGACTGGGTTTCCAGCGCGTACCGGATGCGCTCGTCGGCGATCGCGATGCCGCCGTACGCGGCGAACGGGTACGGCCCGAAGCGGTCGGTCAGGAAGTCCGCCACCTCCCCGGTCCGGGCGATCGAGGCGGCCGCCGGCCCGTCCGCCGGCAGCCCGGCGGCGACCGCGGTGACCATCGGCTTCCCGGCGTGCGTACCCGTCGACACCCGATAGTTCCCGATCACCAGCGTGGTCAGGTAGCTGGCCATCGGCGATCCCTCGGACCAGGTCCAGGTGGTCCAGCCGCCCCGGCTGGTCCGCCCGCGCAGCACGCCGTTGCTCAGCGCGGCGAGTCCGTCCGGACGGTGATCTCCAGGTCGTAGGTGGCCTTGTCGGACGGGTGGTCGTTGACCGGGAACCAGGTGCTGGCCGACTCCGGCTGGCCGAGGGCGATCGCGCCGTCGGGCGTGGCGAGGAAGCCGCCGCTGCCCAGCTCGCCGCTGGGCAGCGGTCGCGGCACCCCGGCGTACGCCACGTCGACGGTGAACTGCCTCCCCGACGGCAGCCCGTGCGCCGGGGTGACGACCAACTCGTTGCCGTCCCGCCGGTGCCTCGCCGGGGCGCCGTCGACGCGTACCTGATCGACGGTGAGGCCGGCGAGGTCCAGGTTGAACCGGGACAGCCCGGTGGTGGCGGTGGCGGTGACGGTCGCTTCGCCGGTGAGCCGGTCGCTCGCCGGGTCGTAGCGGACCCTCAGCTGGTAGCCGGCCACGTCGTAGCCGCCGTTGCCGGCCCCCGGCACGTACGGGTCACCCGCGTCGGCCGCCCCGGGGTGGAACCGCTCCTCGTCCGCCTGGGTGCACCCACCCAGCACCAGCGCCCCGACCAGCGCCGCCGCGCACCAGCCCCGACCCCACCTCACCGGCTGAGCCTAAGCCGACGAACTGGGTCGAGGTCAGCGGTCAAGGACGAGGCCGACCTTCTGGAACTCCTTGAGGTCGCGATAGCCGCACTTGGCCATGGCCCGGCGCAGACCGCCGAACAGGTTGAGCTGGCCGTCGGGCTGGTCGGCCGGGCGAAGAGGAGCTGCTCCATCGGCCGATCGGCTCGTTCGCCACCTCGAACGCGCCGCGCGGCAGCGACGGGTGGCTGGCGGCCGAGTGCCACCAGGCGCCACCGGCCGGTGCCTCCTCGCAGAGCGAGAGCGGCTCGCCGAGCATCACCGCGTCGCGCCGCAGCCGAGCGCCTTGGCGATGTCGCCGGAGGTCCGGATGTCGCCGTCGGCGATCAGGTGCACG
>NZ_FMHV01000003.1 GCF_900091465.1 Micromonospora rhizosphaerae
GCAGCAGGTGCACGCCCACCACCCGGCGCATCGGCAGGCCCTTGGCGATGGCGGTACGGACGTAGTCGGCGCGGCGGTTCTCCGCGATGCTGGTCCGCGCCACCCGGGCGATGTACGCCATCGAGGCGCTACCCAGCACGAAGCCGGGGATGATCAACTCGGAGAGCGGCATCTCGCTGGAGACGGTCGGCTTGACGATCTGCCACTGCACACCGAACAGCCACTGGAGCACGAAGCCCACGACGAAGACCGGCAGCGCGATCAGGAAAAGCGTCGAGACCAGCACCAGGTTGTCGAGGAAACCGTTGCGACGCAGGCCGGTCAGCACACCGGCGCTGAGGCCGATGACGCCTCGATGGTGAGGGCGACCACGGCCAGCTTCAGCGTGTTCGGGTAGGCGGTCAGGATGATGTCATTGATCGACCGTCCGCTGAACGTCTCGCCGAAGTCGCCCTGCAGGAGGTTCTTCATGTACATCGCGTACTGCACGAAGATGCTCTGATCGAGGTGGTACTTCTCGGTCATGAACGCGATGTAGGTGTCCGGGCAGCGCCGCTCGCCGCACTTGCCGGCGAACGGATCACCGGGGACGGCCCAGACCAGCGCGTAGATCATGAACGTGGTGCCAATGAAGACTGGCACGAGTTGAAGTAGCCGCCTCAACAGATAACGGCCCATGGGGTGGTCCTCCAGACAGGGTGCGCGTCGGACGGCCGACGCGACGGCGGTCATGTGCGAGTGTGAGTGCTGTAACACCCGCTCGCGGAACGGCCCCGGGTCGGGCCCACCGGATTTGGCGAGCCCGACCCGGGGGTCAGACCGTTCGGATCAGAGCTCGACCGAGGAGAGGTCCAGCTCGCCGACGTTGTTCAGTTCCATCTTCTTGATCTTCTCGGAGTGGCCGGACTGCTGGCCGTAGTAGTAGATCGGGATGGTGGGAACGTCCTCGTCGATCTTCTTCAGCACCTCGGCGAACTTCTGGTGCGAAGCCTCGAGGCTGGGGGCGCCGCTGGCCTCCTTGGCCAGAGCGTCGACCTGCGCGTTGCTGTAGAGGCCGTCGTTCGAGGAGCCGCCCGTGACGTAGAGCGGGTTCACCCAGTTCTCGATGTCCGGGTAGTCCTGCTGCCACGCGGCGCGGTACAGGCCCTTCATCTTGTGGGCGTTGATGTTCTGCCGGAACACCGCGAAGGTCGGCACACCCTCGGCCCGGGCGTTGATGCCCAGGTTGGTCTTCACCTGCTGGGCGACGGCCTCCATCCAGTCCTTGTGGCTGGAGTCGGCGTTGTAGTAGAAGACCATCTCGCCCTGGAAGCCACCGGCCTCCTGGAGCAGCTGCTTGGCCTGCGCCGCGTCGAACTTGCAGACGGTGCAGTTGCCCGGCTCGGCGCCCGGGGTGAGCGGGTTCGCCCAGCTGTCAGCCGGCTTGCGGGTACCGGAAGAAGATCTTCTCGGAGATCTCCTGCCGGTTGATCGCCGCGAGACGCCTTGCGCAGCTTCGCGTTCTGGAAGCGCTTGTCGTACATCGGGAACGCGATGAACGCGGTCGACGGGGGTGGTGGCCGACATGGCCCGGTCGCCCAGGTCGCTCTTCCACTTGTCGCCGGCGAGCGCCGAGGTGGGGACCGTCTCCATGAAGTCCAGGTTGCCGGCGAGCAGGTCGCTGTAGGCGGCGTTCTCGTCCTGGTACAGCTTGTAGGTGACGTCCTTGATCTTCAGCTTGTCGCGCAGGTTGTAGTCGTCGAAGCGCGTCAGCTTGATCTGGACGTTGTCCTCCCAGGAAACGAACTTCACCGGGCCGTTGCCGATCGGGTTCTTACCGAACTCCTCGGGCTTCATGGTGAAGAACTTGTCCGGCAGCGGCATGAAGGCGCTGTAGCCGAGCTTGGTCGGGAAGACCGCGGTCGGCGCGCCGAGGGTGACCTCGAAGGTCTGGTCGTCGACGACCTTCAGACCGGACATCTTGTCGGCCTTCGGAGTCGGGCCTTCTGCGGGCCCTCGCCGTCCGGGTCCTCGGTGGCGACGTCGCCGTAGCCCTGGATGTCGGCGAAGAAGCTGCCGTTCGCGGCGCGTTCGGCGAGTACGCGGCCCAGTTCCAGGCGTCGACGAAGTTCTTCGACTTCACCTCGGTACCGTCGTGGAACTTGGTACCCTTCTTGATCTTGATGGTGAAGACCTTCGAGTCCTTGGTGTCGATGGACTCCGCCAGCGCGTTCTGCGGCGCGCCACCGTTGTTCGGGTACTCGACCAGGCCGGTCCACAGCGAGTCGACGATCTTGCCGCCACCGGTCTCGGTGGTGTTCGCCGGAACCAGCGGGTTCTCCGGCTGGACGCCGTGAATGGTGATCGCGCCATCCTTGGTGGCGCCGGCGTCGCCGCCGCCGCCATCGCTCTCGAGCAACCGGTGGCGACCAGCGCGGCGGGCAACGCCGACCGCGAGGGCGCCAGTCGCCCGCTTCGAGACTCTCATTCCGAGGGGCCTCCTCTTTCTGACCTGGTTCCGTCGTGGGTTTCACGCACGTCTTGGGGGTGACGCCGCCGCCGACCCGAACCACAGGTCGACGGTTTACCGCAGAGGAAATCGGGACACCCCAGGGGTACCGATCCGCCGGGCGCCCCACCCGTCGGAGGCGACACCACGCAGGGTCAGCGGCCACGATCAGCCACGGAGGAGTGGCGTTACGTGGTCGGCGTGCCGACGAGGTGCCCCACACCGGGGGCGGGGTGCTGCAACTGTGACACTCACCGGCCCTTTCCGTGAAGGTGCCGTTATCAAGCCGTTAGTTGGCCGCCACGTTGCCGATACTTGAGAAAAGATCACGAAAGGGCCCAGTCGTACCCCTCTGAACAGGTAGATCAGGACGATAGCGGGCGGAGAAGACCCGTAGGCTCACGCTCTGTGAGCTTCCCCTCTTCTTCTCCGGTGCTACCGGACGTCCGTCGCACGCTGGCCGTATTTGCCCATCCGGATGATGTCGACTACGGCTGTGCGGGCACCATCGCCGGCTGGGTGGAGGAGGGCGTCGAGGTCGCGTACCTGATCGTCACCCGCGGCGCCTCCGGCGGCTTCGACGAAACCCCGCGAGAGGAGATGCCCTGGCTGCGCGAGGCGGAGCAGCGAGCCGCGGCCGCCGCGGTCGGGGGTGCGCCGGGTCGACTTCCTCGAGGACCACCCGGACGGGCTCCTCAGCCCCACCCCCGCGCTGCGCCGGGACATCACCGCGGCGATCCGGCGGATCCGACCCGACCGCGTGCTGACCAGCTCGCCGCTGCGCCGCTGGGAACACCTCACCGGCCCGAGCCACCCCGACCACCTGGCGGTCGGCGAGGCCACCACCTGCGCGGTCTACCCGGACGCGCGCAACCGCTTCGCCTTCCCGAACTGCTGGCCGAAGGGTTGACGCCGTGGGTGGTCCGGGAGATCTGGTACGCCGGCGGCCCCGCGCCGGACCACGCGGTCGACGTCACGGAGCAGTACGACCGCAAGGTCGCCGCCATGCGGGCGCACCGGTCGCAGACCGCGCACATGGACGTCGAGACCTGGGTGCGCGACCGGCTCGGCACGGTGGCCGAGAACGCCGGCCTGCCCGCCGGCCGGATGGCCGAGGCGTTCACCGTGCTGCGCACCGAGTGACCGGACGGATCACACCAGGCGGCGGTCCGCCGCCCACCGGACAGCTCGTACCGGTTGGACATCTGAAGCTGCGCAGCACGTTCGACACATGCGTCTCGACCGTCTTGATCGAGATGAACAGCTCCTTGGCGATCTCCTTGTACGCGTACCCCCGGGCGAGCAGCCGGAGCACCTCGCGCTCGCGGTTAGTGAGCTGGTCCAGCTCCGGGTCGGCGACCGGCGCGTCCGGCCGGGCCGCGAACGCGTCCAGCACGAAGCCGGCCAGCCGCGGGCTGAACACCGCGTCGCCCTCGGCCACCCGACGGATCGCGTCGGTGAGCTCGTCGGGCGAGATGGTCTTGGTGACGTACCCTCGGGCCCCGGCCCGGATCAGCCCGATCACGTCCTCGGCGGCGTCCGAGACGCTCAGCGCCAGGAACCGCACCTGCGGGTGGCTACGCCGCATCGCGTCCAGCACCGCCCGGCCGCCCCCGTCCGGCATGTGCACGTCGAGCAGCACCACGTCCGGCTGAGTGGCCGCGATCCGGCTGACCGCCTCGGCCACCGTACTCGCCTCGCCACCACCTCGACGCGGCCGCCGAGCTCGGCCCGGACCCCGGCCCGGAACATGGCGTGGTCGTCGACGAGGAACACCGCAGCCGCCCGTCCGGGCCTGCGCCCCTCGTCCGGTCCGTGCTCGGCCATGATCATCTGTCCCTTTCCGTCGTGGAGCCGGTCCCGTTGATCGGCATGATCAACCGAACCTCGGTCCCTCCCCCGGCCCGGAGCGGATCTCCGCCCGGCCGCCGTGCCGCTTCATCCGCCCGATGATCGACCCTCGGACGCCGTGCCGGTGATCCTCCACGGTATCCGGGTCGAAGCCCTTCCCCCGGTCCCGTACGAAGGCGCTGACCTGGTCCGGCTCCACCTCCGCGTAGAGCGACACGGTCTGCACCCCGGCGTGCCGGGCAGCGTTCACCAGCGCCTCCCGGGCGGCGGCGACGAGCGCGCCGACCCGCTCGTCCGTCTCCCGGTCGCCGACCACCACCGCCTCCACGGTGATGGCGAAGGTGTCCTCCACCTCGGCGGCGGCCTGCTCCAATGCGGCGGCGAAGCGCTCGGCCGGCGAGGCGGTCGGCTTGTAGAGCCAGTTCCGCAGCGACCGCTCCTGGCCCCGGGCCAACCGCTGCACCGTCTTGACGTCGCCGGCGTTGCGCTGGATCAGGGCCAGGGTGTGGAGCACCTGGTCGTGCACCATGGCGGCCAGTTCGGCGCGTTCCTGCTCCCGGATGCGCCCCTCCCGCTCGGAGCGGAGCTGGTTCCACGTCCGCCAGAGCACCGGCGCCGCCACCACACCGACCCCGGCCAACCCGACCAGCGCGAAGATCACCCCGTTGATCACCGCGTCGAAGTTCTGCGTCGGTGAGTAGACCGCCGCCACCCCGATGATGCCGACGGCGACGAGCACCCCGCCGCCGATGAAGCGGAGCACGAAGGCGCGGCGGTCGCTCTCCTCGACCACGGCGCCGAGCCAGGGCACCGGCATCGACTCGCCCCACTGCCGGCGGCGCTCGGGGGCGGACTGGTGCCAGATGACTCCGGCGCCCACCGCGATGATCGCGACCAGCCACCCGGCGGTGCCGGCCGCGCCCACCGAATCGAAGACCATGACCTGGGTCAACAGCACGCCCAGCCCGATCGCCACGAACGGCAGGAGCTGCGCGATGTCCCGCCGGGGCGGGACGGCGGTGTCGCCGGGGCGCAGCGGGACCACCGCCCAGAAGGCCGCGTAGAGCAGCAGGCCGAGGCCGCTCAGCCCGAGCAGGACCATGAAGGCCACCCGGACCCGGACCACCGAGATGCCCAGGTGGTCGGCGATGCCGGCGGCCACCCCGGCGGCCAACCGGTGCTCGGGGGCCCGGTAGAGGCGGGGTGGTGGCGGAGTCACGGTGCTGCTGATCGGAGGCTCCCGGGTGAGGAAACGAGGGTGCGGGCCGGTCCCGGCCGGCGCCGATTCGATCGTCACACGTCCGGACGCCTCCGGACCACGGGGACGCCCCCGACATCCGGGCCTCGGGATCTCAGGGTGGGGTCAGGGTCGGGTCCGGAGGACGATCGGACGGCCGCGGAGCAGGATCGGAGCATGACCGAGGATGCTGCCCGTCCGCCCCTGCCCGGGGCGGCACCGCCGGACGGGCCACCGCCACCCCCGCCGCCGGGACCGGCGCCGACCACCCCCGCCGACCAGACGGCGCCCCCCGCCGCCGGGCCGACGGCCGCCGCGTTCACGGGGGACGCCGGCGCCGACCGGCCTGGATCGACCACCGGGTCCGCCGACCCGCCCCCGGGCGCGTCGGCCGCCGGGTCCGCCGAGCCGCCGCCGGCCGCCGGCGCCACGCCCGGCGGGCATCCACCACCCGGGTACGCCCCGCCGCCCGGCGGCGCCGGCTTCACCTCCCGGTACGGGCTGGTCCGCCCCCGCGAGGGCCGCTACCTGGCCGGCGTCTGCGCGGCGATCGGCCGGGCCACCAACACCGACCCGGTGCTCTGGCGCGTGCTGCTCGCCGTGCTCGGCTTCTTCGGCGGCATCGGCGTCCTGATCTACGTGGCCGCCTGGCTGATCATTCCCGGCGAGGGGGACACCGCCTCACCCGTGGAGTCGATGCTCGGCCGCGGCCGGTCCAGCATGTCGCCGGTCACCGTCATCGTGCTCAGCATCCTGGTCGCGGTGAGCTTCGGCTACATCGTCACCGACGCGTTCCGGGCGGTCCTGCTCGGCGCGGCCATCCTGATCGGCGGCGCGCTGCTGCTCAATCGGGACCACCGCGCGCCGGCCGGACCGCAGGGTCCACCCGGACCCCCGCCGGCGCCACCCGGCCCCGTGCCACCGGCCAGTTGGCCGGCCCCGGGGCTCTTCACCCCGCCGGCCGGTGCCGGCGCGCCCGCCGGGGCCCCGACCTCCGGTCTTGCGCGCCAGGCCGGACCGGCGACCCCCGCCGGGGGGCCGACCGCGGCGGCCTGGGAGCCGTCGGCGGGACCGGCGACCGGTGAGCGGACCGCGGCGGGCCACCCGGCCGGCGCCGCCGCCGAACCGCCCGCCTGGTCCGGGGCCGGGCAGACCGGCGTGCTCCCCGCGCCACCCGGGGCGGAGCCCACCACGGAGCTGCCGGCCTGGTCCGGGACGCAACGGGCCGACGAGGAATCCGCCTGGTCCACACCGGAGTCCCGGGCCGAGGCGGCCGGGTGGCCGCCCGCCTCGACGACCGGCGCCGTTCCGTCCGTGCCGCCGGCGTCGCCGGTCACCGCGCCGCTGCCGCCGGGCGGTTACCGGGCCCCGTTCGCCCCCCGCGGCCCGTACGCCGGGCCGTACCCGCCGGCGCAGCCACCCGCGCCGGCGGCGAAGGCACCCAAGCGACCGAAGGAACGGTCCCCGCTCGGCGCGGTGACCTTCTCACTGATCTTCCTGGCCCTCGGCGTGGTCGCCGTGCTCGACCTGCTGGACGTCTTCCCCGTCGGCGCGGCCGGGTACTTCGCCGCGGCGCTGGCCACCATCGGGCTCGGGCTGCTGGTCGGCACCTGGTTCGGCCGGGCCCGCTGGCTGATCGCGCTCGGCCTGGTGACCGCCGCCGCGCTCGGCGTGGCCACCGTCGCCGAGTCCTACGACCGGGTACGCGGGGTGGACGGCAACGTGACCTGGGCACCGACCGACTACCGCGATCTGGCGGTCCGGTACGAGAACAACTTCGGCGACGCCGTGCTCGACCTGCGCGCGGTCGACTTCGACAAGAAGGACACCCAGATCACCGTGGCGGTCAACTTCGGCGAGGCGACCGTGGTGGTCCCGCCGAACGTCGACGTCACCACGGTGGCCGACGTGAACGCCGGTGACGCCACCGTCTTCGGTCGCCGCTCCGGCGGGCTGCACGGCCGCCAGCGGGAGAGCACCGACCTCGGCCCGGACGGGCCCGGCGGTGGCACCCTGCGCCTGCTCATCCACGTCAACGCCGGCAACCTGGAGGTGACCCGGTGAAGGCCCACCGCACGGACGTCGTCTCGTTCGCCTTCGGGCTGGTCTTCCTGGCCCTGTCCGTCTGGTGGCTGCTCGCCCGGATTCTCGGGCTCACCCTGCCCCCGGTGGGCTGGTTCCTGGCCGGCGCGCTCATCCTGATCGGAGTGCTGGGAGTGGCCGGCGCGCTGCGCTCCGGGCGGCACGCGGACCGGAACCCGTCCGCGGACGGCACGGACGCCGAGACCACGGTGTCGGCGCCCTATGCGGACGGCACCCGGGGGTGGGCCGGGCCGGAGCGCACCGAGGCCGACGAATGGCCCACCGACGCGGTGGCGGACGTGCCGACCGAGGCGATCGAGGACCGCCCGGTCAGCGGCCCAGGAGGCGAGCCGCGCTGGTCGCCGTCCGCACCGCCCGGCGACCTGGCTGGCCACGAGCGGCAGGATGCCGGCACCGAGCCGGCGACCGACGAGCTGCCGGCCGTCGGCGACGAGCCCGGCGTCAGGACGCGGCCGACGACCGGGGAGGACCGGTCCGACTGAGCCGACAGCGGTGCCCCGGGCGGAGTGGCCGGCCCCACCCCCGGGTCCTCGTCGATCACGCGGGCGATGATGGCCCGCCACGGCGATGCGAGTCTCCTGCGGAGGCGCATATGCTGGCCGGTGGAGATCTCGCCTCCGCCGGCCGGCCCGCGCCGCGGGGCCTCGTCCGCGGCTCAGCCGGTCAGGTCGCCGTGGCGGTCCCGCCGCGATTCCCCGTCTCTACCTCGTCAGGAGCCCGTCCGACATGACCCAGTCCCCCGCCGTGCGCACCACCGGCCCCTCCGGTCCGGTCCGCATCGGCGAGCGCGCCGCCCGTACCCTCGTCACCGAGCTCGCCCGGCGTAACGACCCGAAGGCGGCCCTGCTGATCGGCGCGACCCCGGGGTCCGCGGTCCTGGCCGCGGCGGTCGAGGCGCTGCTTCCCGGCGACCGGCTCACCGTCGTGCCGGCGGAGGGATGCTCCCCCGCCGCGCTGCGCGAGCACGTGTCGGCCCAGGGCGGCTGGGTCGCCGACCGGGTCCGGGTGGCCGCCACCCTCGCCGAGGCCGACGCCGCCGAGGTGGTCATCGCCGCCGAACCGCTCACCGGCACCGCCGAGGAGGCGCGCGCGACCGTCAACGGCCTGGCCAAGTACCTGACCGACGGCTCCGTGCTGAGCGTGGCCGCACCGATCTTCCGGACCGAGGGCGCCGCCGCCGAGCTGGACCGGCAGGGCGTGCTGCACGGGGTCCGGACCGACCTGGTGCTGCGGAACTCCCCGCCGGTCCGGGTGCACCACCTGCGCTTCACCCCGGCCAGCGCCGCGCTCGCCGCCCGGCTCTCCCCGGCGTACCGGCCGTCCAGCGTGCCGCTGGCCCGCAACATGCACATCGACTCCAACGGGGTCGCCGCGGCCGGCATCAGCCTCGGTCTGGCCGCGCTGGCCCGGATGACCCGGCCGAAGTCGAAGCTCTGGCTGCTGCCGGCGCTCGCCGCCGCCCCGGTGGCCGCCTTCTTCCGGGACCCGGAGCGGGACATCCCCGAGGATCCGTCGGCCGTGGTCGCCGCCGCGGACGGTCAGGTTCTCTCCGTTCAGCGGCTGCACGACGAGCGCTTCGGCGAGGGCGAGTGGCTGCGGATCGCGGTCTTCCTCTCCGTGCTGGACGTGCACGTCAACCGCGCCCCGGTGGCCGGCAAGGTGGTCGACTACTTCGTCGCCGACGGCGGCTTCGTCAACGCGATGAAGCCGGACGCCGAGCACAACGTGGCGGCGTACACGGTGCTGGACACCGAGCACGGCACGGTGGTCGTCGCGCAGCGCACCGGCCTGATCGCCCGGCGGATCGTGCAGCGGGCGCCGGTCGGCGCGCTGCTGGCCAAGGGCGAGCGCTTCGGGCTGATCCGGTTCGGCTCCCGGACCGACGTCTACCTCCCGGCGGACGCCGCCGAGCCGCTGGTCGGCCCGGGCGACAAGGTGGTCGGCGGCTCGACCGTGATCGCCCGCTGGGTCTGAGCCCGGACGCGCGAAGAGGGGCGTCGCGGTCGCGGCGCCCCTCTTCGCGTACGTCGGTGGATCAGGCGGTGTGGCGCTGGTGCAGCCAGAGCAGCGGACCGCTGACCAGGTAGCCCACCACCACCAGGGCGAAGGTGAGCCGGATGTCGACCAGCGCGCCGATCACCGGGGCCAGCCAGAGCCACGGCGGCAGCTTGACCAGCCGGGCGACCTTGGCGTACGGGAAGCTGGAGACCATGGCGACGCCGAGCAGCGCCACCCCGCCGACCATCACCAGGCCGGACACCGGCAGCCCGATCGCCACCGTCAGGGCCAGCACGGCGGCCGCCATGGTGGTGGGCACGCCGCAGAAGAACCGGCCGTCCTTCGGCGAGACGTTGAACCGGGCGAGCCGGATCGCGGCGCAGGCCGCCACGAGGGCGCAGGCCACCGCGGCGGCCGCCGGTGGGACCGAGCCGGCCAGCGAGGCGTAGACCACCACCGGGGCGGCGAGCCCGAACGAGCACATGTCGGCCAGCGAGTCCATCTGCGCGCCGAACGGGCTGGCCACGCCGAGCTTGCGGGCCAGTGCGCCGTCCAGGCCGTCGAAGGCGACGCAGGCGATCAGGCAGAGCGCCGCGACCCGGACCTCGCCCTGCATGGCCAGGAAGATGGCCAGCATGCCGAGCATCAGGCTGCTCAGCGTGCAGGCGTTCACCACGGCGAACTTCATCCGGCGGGCGGCCGTGCGATCACCCGGCAGCAGCGGGATGGACATCGGCGGCGCGTCGTCGACCGGCGACGTGGGGGCCAGCGCCGGGCTGACCGGCACCACGGCCTCGACCTCGGCGCGGTCGAACCGGTCGCGGCCGTACCGGCGGCGCTGCCGGTCGGTGTAGCGGTGGTCGGGCACGACCAGGTCGTTGCCGGGGACGGCGTCGACATCACGGCGACCCACCCGGACCAGCAGCACCTGGCGGGCAAACGTGCTGCTGCGGCGCAGCCGGCCCGCCCAGCGACGCCCTGCGGGGCGCGGACTGTCAGTCGTACGACGCCGGCGCCATGGGGCTCTCGGCACGCTTCCTCCATCACCGGATCGGCTGACCGCCACGAGGGCGGGTGTCCGGCTGTCTCGTGCCGGACCGCTTTCGGGCCCGGCAGCCGTTTGCGGAGTAACACCATTGCATAAGGGAACGGGGCTTGGCGATAGCTGCCGGCGGTACTTATATCTCCCTTAAACCGCGCGAACTGCCCTCATATTGCCATCTCGGGCGTCATCGCCCGTTTCCTCCGCCAATCCCAAGTCCCGACTGTACCGGAGGCGGCCCAGGTGGGCTCGACAAGTGGGCGCTACCACCCCGAGCGTCCGGTTGCCCGGGCCGCCACCTCGGTCATCCGCAGCCGGCTGACCCGCTCCGGAGCGAACCAGGCCGCCCTGGCGGTGGAGCCGCCGGCGAGTTCGGTCACCACCGCCTCGGTGGGGGCGTCCACCCGGACCCGGTAGATCACCCGGACCGAGTGCCAGTCCAACGGCCGTCCCTCGGGACCGAGCGCGGCGGGGTTGTGCAGGTTGTCGACGGCCATCAGGTCGACCACCCGACCGAGCTGGCCGGCCTCCTCGACCAGCTCCCGGAGCAGGCCTGCGGCCGGCTGCTCCCCGTGGTCGGTGCCGCCGCCGGGCAGGTGCCACCGCCCGGCCCCCGGGTAACCCTCAGCGATCATGGTCAGCAGCACCCGGTCGGCCGGGTCGGTGACCAGCCCGTACGCGGCGAAGCGCTGGCGCCGGTCGGTGGCGGGCGGAGCGGCGTGCGCGGGCGGCAGGGCCCGGGGCAGGTCCCGCGGCAGGGGCGCCACCGGAAGCCCGAGCAGCTCGGCGGTGAACGGCATCAGCGGCACTCCCGCCGCCTCGTCAGGGGTGAACCAGCGCAGCTCGTCGCTGCCGCCGGCCGGCTCCGGGCGGAGCTCGCCTCCCCGCGCCTCGACGTCGAACACCAGCCGGTCGGTGTGCACGATGACACCGGCGTCCCGGAAGGTGGCCACGTCGGCCACGGCGTCCCGCACCCCGGTCACGCGGACGGCCAGCCCGGTCTCCTCGGCGAACTCACGCACCACCGCGGCGGCGGGATGCTCGGCGTGCTTCAGCCCGCCGCCGGGCAGCTGCCACACTCCGGGGTACGGGCAGCCGGCGGATCCTCGGGCCAGAAGTACCCGCCCGTCGGCGTCCCCCAGCACCCCGTACGCCCCGATCCGCCGCCGCTGCTCCACCAGCTCCCCCAATTCCCGCCTCCCGGCCCGTCCGGTTACCCCGTCGATCATGAATTTATTGCCCGCGAGGGTGTGGTGACGTTCGGGCTCATCGGTTGAGGGCGATCGCTACCCGGGGGAGCAGGGGGGTTACCCGCGGCCTGGCGCGGCGTTGTCGACGGCCCGGCGGCCGCACCGCGTCCCTCGGACATCGCCGGGCGGTCGGGCCCGCGGGGACGTGTCCCTGAGGAGCAATATGCCTGAGCGCGCCTCGCTCAGCTCATCGCGCCCCGACGAGCGCACTCACCACTTGCCCCGCCCATCCGGGTAGCAACCTCATCATCTTGGAAGCGGCGGGAGGGCGCGGGTCAGGTGAGTTGGGCGGCCTGGACGGCTTCGGCGGTGACCTCGGTCAGGCGGTCGGTGGGGAGGGCGCCGAGCTCCTCCCGGCGGAACCAGCGGGCCTCGCAGGTGGAGCCGCCGACGTCGACGACCTTGGGCGGGGCGGGCTGGTCGACGATCACCCGGTAGAAGGCGCGGACCCCGTGCCAGTCGATCGGGTAGCCCTCGGGACCGAGTGAGGCGGCGTCCCGGTGGCTGGCCACGCCGAGCAGCTCAACCAGCCGGCCGTTCTGCCCGGTCTCCTCCACCAGCTCCCGGATCAGCGCCGCGCCCGGCTGCTCGCCGTAGTCGGTGCCGCCCCCCGGCAGGTGCCAGCAGCCGGCGCCCGGGTAGCCGTCGGAGACCCGGGTGAGCAGCACCCGGCCCTCCGGGTCGGTGACCACGGCGTACGCCGCGAAGCGCTGCGCCCGGTGCAGGCCGTCGGGCCCGGGCACCGCGTAGAAGGAGGGGAACTCGGGGACCTCCTTCGGCACCACGTCGGCCGAGGAGGCGGGGAGACCCAGGGCGCGCGCGGCGAACGACCGCAGCGGCAGCTCCCGGGCCTCGTCGAGGCTGAACCAGCGGGCCAGGTCGGTCGGGCGGTCCACCCGGTCGGTCAGCGTCCCGCCCCGCACCGAGACCGTGTAGATCAGGCGGTCGGTGTGGATGGTGATGCCGCGCTCGGGCAGCGCCCGCATGTCGGCGAGGACGTCCCGGAGCCCGGCGACGGCGACCGAGAGCCCGGTCTCCGCCGCCGTCTCGCGGACGACGGTGTGGTTGGGGTCCTCGCCGTGGTCGACCGCCCCGCCGGGCAGGGACCACGCGCCAGGGGTGCCGGAGCGCTCAGATGCGTGGACCAGCAACACTCGGCCGTCTGGGTCAGCACAAACTGCGTATGCCGCGATCCTGCGGAGCGGCTCCAGCAAGGTGGTCACGGGTGAAAATTCTCCCCCGACCCGGTTACCGCCATCGAAAAGAGTCAGATTCCTGACACTAGGCTGGCACCTCAGGGATCGTTCAGGGTAGGAGTCCGGGCGGTCACCGAGGTCGCCCGCCCGCCGGCGCGGGACCGTGGGGACATGACCTTCACGAACGCCCCTCAGGCCCCGTACAAGCAGCTCCGGCGACCGGCCACCGACCGCATGGTGGCCGGGGTCGCCAGCGGCCTCGGCCGCTACCTCGGCGTCGACCCCACCCTGGTCCGGGTGGTCTTCGCCCTCGCCACCCTGGCCACCGGCGGGCTCGCCGCGCTGGCGTACCCGATCATGTGGTTCCTGATGCCGGAGGAGCCCGCGGGCGCCCCCGCCTGGCCGCACCCGGCGGGCGCCGCGCCGCACGGCTGGCCGACGCCGCCCGCGAGCCCGCCCCAGGCCGCCGGACCGGCCGCGCAGCCGTGGCCTACCGCGCCCGCCGGACCGGCGGCGGCGCCGGAGGCGGCGAGCACGCCGGAGCCGACGCCCCGGCCGCAGCCTCAGCCGCCGACGGCCGGGTGAGCCGGCCTCACTCCCACTCGATGGTGCCCGGCGGCTTGCTGGTCACGTCCAGGACGACCCGGTTCACCTCGGCCACCTCGTTGGTGATCCGGGTGGAGATCCGGGCGATCACCTCGTAGGGCAGCCGGGACCAGTCGGCGGTCATGGCGTCCTCGCTGGAGACCGGGCGCAGCACCACGGGATGTCCGTAGCTGCGCTCGTCCCCCTGCACGCCGACGCTGCGCACGTCGGCCAGGAGCACCACCGGGAACTGCCAGACGCCCCGGTCGAGACCGGCGGCGCTCAGCTCCTCCCGGGCGATCAGGTCGGCCTTGCGGAGCAGGTCCAGCCGCTCCTTGTCGACCGCGCCGATGATCCGGATGGCCAGGCCGGGGCCGGGGAACGGGTGCCGCCAGACCATCGCCTCGGGCAGGCCCAGCTCCAGGCCGAGCTTGCGGACCTCGTCCTTGAAGAGCGTGCGCAGCGGCTCGACCAGGGCGAACTTCAGGTCCTCCGGCAGGCCGCCGACGTTGTGGTGGCTCTTGATGTTGGCGGTGCCGGTACCGCCGCCGGACTCCACCACGTCCGGGTAGAGGGTGCCCTGCACCAGGAACTCGACGTCGCCGTGCGAGGCGATCTCCCGGGCGGCGGCCTCGAAGACCCGGATGAACTCCCGGCCGATGACCTTGCGCTTCTGCTCGGGGTCGGTCACCCCGGCGAGCGCGCCGAGGAAGCGGTCCTGCGCGTCGACCACCTTGAGCTTGATCCCGGTGGCGGCGACGTAGTCCTTCTCCACCTGCTCGGCCTCGCCGGCGCGGAGCAGGCCGTGGTCGACGAAGACGCAGGTGAGCTGGTCACCGACGGCCTTGTGCACCAGCGCGGCGGCGACCGCGGAGTCGACCCCGCCCGAGAGGCCACAGATGACCTCCTTGTCGCCGACCTGCTCCCGGATCCGGGCCACCTGCTCCTCGATGATGTTCTCGGGGGTCCAGGTGGGCTCGATGCCGGCGATGTCGTAGAGGAAGCGGGTGAGCATCTCCTGGCCGTGCGCGGTGTGCCCGACCTCGGGGTGGAACTGCACCCCGGCCCGGCGGCCGGCCAGGTCCTCGAAGGCGGCGACCGGCGCGCCCGCCGACTCGGCGGTGACGGTGAAGCCCTCCGGGGCCTCGGTCACGCAGTCGCCGTGGCTCATCCACACCGGCAGGTCGTCCGGCAGTTCGCGGAGCAGCACCCCGGCCTCGGCGCGGGCGCGCAGGGGGGTGCCCCCGTACTCGCGGTTGCCGGTCCTCGCGACCGTGCCGCCGAGCGCCTGGGCCATCGCCTGGAAGCCGTAGCAGATGCCGAAGACCGGCACGTCCGCCGCGAACATCCCGGCGTCGATCTGGGGCGCGCCGGGCGCGTAGACGCTGGACGGCCCGCCGGAGAGGATGATCGCGGCCGGCTTCTTCGCCAGCATCTCGGCGACCGGCATCGAGTGCGGGACGATCTCCGAGTAGACCTTCGCCTCGCGCACCCGGCGCGCGATGAGCTGGGCGTACTGGGCTCCGAAGTCCACCACGAGGACGGGGCGAGGCGTGCTCATGTGCAGAAAGCCTACCGACCGTGACGCCCCGCCCGGCCGTTGCCCGGGCGGTGTCCGCGCCGGTGTTGCGCGGCTCACCCCCGCAGTGCACCGGGGGCGTCCGCCGGGACCGCCGGGTGGCGCGGGGAGACCGGCTCCAACCGCCGGTACGCCTCGCCGAGCGGCGGCCGGGGATCCGGTTCGCCCTTGTTCGGCCAGAAGGCCATGGCCCGTTCCGCCTGGGCAGTGATGGTCAGCGAGGGGTTCACCCCGAGGTTCGCCGAGACTGCGGCGCCGTCCACCACGTGCAGCCCCGGGTGCCCGTAGACCCGGTGGTACGGGTCGATCACCCCGTCGTCGGCGGTGGCCCCGATCACCGCCCCACCGAGGATGTGCGCGGTCATCGGGATGTTGAACGGCTCGGTGAGCGCACCGCCGGGCGTACCGCCGATCTCATCGGCGAGCAACCGGACCGCCTGGTTGCCGGCGGGGATCCAGGTCGGGTTCGGCGCGCCGTGGCCCGGGCCGGAGACCAGCCGCCGGCCGAACGGCCCCCGCCGCCAGCGGGTGGTGAGCGAGTTGTCCGCCGACTGCATCACCAGGGCGATCACGGTCCGCTCGGACCAGCCGCGGACGGAGAGCATCCGGGCGGCCAGCCCGGGCTGCCGGAGGATGCTGCCCAGCCAGCGCCGGACCCGGTGTGGGCCGCCGTCCACCAGCAGCGACTGGAGCAGCCCCATCGCGTTCGAGCCCCGGCCGTAGCGGACCGGTTCGATGTGGGTCTGCGGGTCGGGGTGGAACGAGCTGGTGATCGCCACCCCCTCGGTGAAGTCCAGCCCCCGCTGCCGGGCCTGCTGCCGCGGCACCGACGCGCCGAGGATGGCCTCGGAGTTGGTCCGGGTCAGCTCGCCGAGCCGGGACGAGAGCCCGGGCAGCGCGCCGGTCGCCTTCATCTCGTGCAGCAGCCGCTGGGTGCCGAGCGCGCCGGCCGCGAAGACCACCTGGTCGGCGTGGATCACCTGGCGCCGCCTGCGCAACCAGGCGCCGGTGCGCTCGGTGTGCACCTCGTATCCGCCATCGGCCGCGGAGCGGACCACGGTGGCGGTGGTGAGCGGGTGGACCTGGACGTCGAGCCGCTCGGCCAGCCAGAGGTAGTTCTTGACCAGAGTGTTCTTCGCGCCGTGCCGACAGCCGGTCATGCACGAGCCGCAGTGCGTGCAGCCGGTGCGCGCCGGCCCGACGCCGCCGAAGTACGGGTCGGGCACCCGCTCTCCGGGACGGCCGATGTGCACGCCGACCGGGGTGGCGTGGAAGGTGTGCCCGACCCCATCCGCTCGGCCACCGTGCGCATCGCCCGGTCCGCGCCGGTGGCGATCGGGTACGTGGTGACGCCGAGCATCCGCTTCGCCTGGTCGTAGTGCCGGGCCAGCTCGTCGCGCCAGTCGGTGATGCCCCGCCACTGCGGATCGGTGTAGAACGCGTCGAGCGGCTCGTAGAGGGTGTTGGCGTAGACAACGAGCCGCCGCCCACGCCCGCGCCGGAGAGCACCATGACCCCGCCGCCGGCCTTCCGGTCCGCCGAGCGGAGCAGCGTGATCCGCTGGAGGCCGTAGCAGCCCAGCTTGGGGCCCAGAGGAAGCGCCGCGGCCCGCCAGGAGGTCTGCGGGAACTCGTCGTCGGCGAAGCGCCGGCCGGCCTCCAGCACGCCGACGGTGTAGCCCTTCTCCGCGAGCCGCAGCGCGGTGACGCTGCCGCCGAATCCTGACCCGATGACGACCACGTCGTACCGCATGAAGGCATCATTACCGACCGGTAGCAGTCGCGCCAGCGGCAGTTTTCCGCGATCATGCAGGACGCGCGACCGACCCGGAGCGCGCCGGGCCGCAACCTGAAGTGCCCGTCGGAGCGTTGTCCAGATACGGGGAAGGGGGCACCGATGGCCCAGGGTGCACGAACGGCACGTCGACGCTGGCCGCTGGGGCTGGCGGCCCTGCTCACGGTGCTCCTGGTCGCCTCCGCGCGGTGGTGGTCGGCAAGTTGCTCTCCCGGTCCGCGCCCGCCCCCGGCCCGGTCGCCGGCTCGGCCACCCGGCGCCGGAGACGAGTGCCCCGGCCAGCCCCACCCCGCCGCCCGGCGCCGACATCACCGGGCCGCTGAACTTCCTCATCGTCGGGGTGGACACCCGGGTCACCGTGCCGGGCTGGGAGCCGCACGCCGACGCGGTGATGGTCATGCACGTGGAGCCGGGGCTGAAGCGGGCGTACCTCTTTTCCCTCCCCCGCGACTGGTGGTCGACATCCCGGCCTACCCGAAGTCCCGGTTACCGGGGCGGCCGGACCAAGCTCACCCATGCGATGAGCTACGGCAGCCGGGTGCCCGGCGACAAGGCCCACCCGAGCACCGCCCAGGGTTACGAGCTGCTGCGCATCACGGTCAGCCGGTACACCGGGCTGCGCATCGACGCCGGCGCGGTGCTCACCTTCTTCGGCTTCGACCGGCTGATCGACGCCCTGGGCGGGGTGGACCTCTACATCGACCAGCGGGTCGCCTCGATCCACCGGCGCCCCGACGGGCAGTACCGGCAGCACACCGCCGGCGGGTACGTCGGACCGCAGATGGTCTACGAGAAGGGCACCCGCCACCTCAACGGCTGGCAGGCGCGGGACTACGCCCGGCAGCGCTACATCGCCGGGGGTGACTACGCGCGGCAGCGTCACCAGCAGCAGCTGATCCGGGCGCTGGTCCGCAAGATCCTCGACCAGGGGCTGGCCCGGGACCCGGACCGGGTCCAGCAGGTGGTCCGCGCCCTCGGCAAGACCATGGTGTACGCCGGTGGCGGCACCCGGCTGATCGACTTCGCGTACGCCCTCGGCGGGATGCCCGCAAACGGTCTGGTCCTGGTCGGCCTCCCCGGCAGCGGGGTGGGCAAGGACGGCGCCTACCGCGGCGAACAACTCCGCCCGGTCGCCCGCCAGTTCTTCACCGAACTCCGCGCCGGCCGCGCCGAGGCGTTCCTCTCCAGCCACCCGACCCTGCGCGTCAAGACCTGACCGAGGTCAGCGGGGCTTCGGCTCGGCGGGGCGCTCGGCGCCGTAGAGCCAGGCGTCGAAGAGCGGACGCAGCGGCCGGCCGGCCACCCGTTCGGCGTACGCGACGAAGTCGGCGGTGGTGACGGTGCCGTCCCGGTGCTCGGCCGTCCAGCCGCGCATGATGCGGAAGAAGGTGTCGTCGCCGACCGCGCGGCGCAGCGCGTGCACGGCCAGTGCCCCGCGCTTGTAGACGGCGTCGCCGAACATCGCCGGCCGGCCCGGGTCCACCGACGGCTTGGTCCAGTCGGTCGCCGCGTACTCGGCGATGAAGGCCTCCGCCACGGGGCGTCCGCCGTCGTGCTCGTCCCAGAGCCATTCCGCGTACGTGGCGAAGCCCTCGTTGAGCCACAGGTCGCTCCACCGGGCCACCGAGACGCTGTCGCCGAACCACTGGTGGGCCAGCTCGTGCGCGACCACGGTGGTGTTCGGCCGACCGGCGCGGAAGAAGCCCGGCCCGTAGACCGGCCGGGACTGGGTTTCCAGCGCGTACCGGATGCGCTCGTCGGCGATCGCGATGCCCGCCGTACGCGGCGAACGGTACGGCCCGAAGCGGTCGGTCAGGAAGTCCGCCACCTCCCCGGTCCGGGCGATCGAGGCGGCCGCCGGCCCGTCCGCCGGCAGCCCGGCGGCGACGCGGTGACCATCGGCTTCCCGGCGTGCGTACCCGTCGACACCCGATAGTTCCCGATCACCAGCGTGGTCAGGTAGCTGGCCATCGGCGATCCCTCGGACCAGGTCCAGGTGGTCCAGCCGCCCCGGCTGGTCCGCCGCGCAGCACGCCGTTGCTCAGCGCGGCGAGTCCGTCCGGGACGGTGATCTCCAGGTCGTAGGTGGCCTTGTCGGACGGGTGGTCGTTGACCGGGAACCAGGTGCTGGCCGACTCCGGCTGGCCGAGGGCGATCGCGCCGTCGGGCGTGGCGAGGAAGCCGCCGCTGCCCAGCTCGCCGCTGGGCAGCGGTCGCGGCACCCCGGCGTACGCCACGTCGACGGTGAACTGCCTCCCCGACGGCAGCCCGTGCGCCGGGGTGACGACCAACTCGTTGCCGTCCCGCCGGTGCCTCGCCGGGGCGCCGTCGACGCGTACCTGATCGACGGTGAGGCCGGCGAGGTCCAGGTTGAACCGGGACAGCCCGGTGGTGGCGGTGGCGGTGACGGTCGCTTCGCCGGTGAGCCGGTCGCTCGCCGGGTCGTAGCGGACCCTCAGCTGGTAGCCGGCCACGTCGTAGCCGCCGTTGCCGGCCCCCGGCACGTACGGGTCACCCGCGTCGGCCGCCCCGGGGTGGAACCGCTCCTCGTCCGCTGGGTGCACCCACCCAGCACCAGCGCCCCGACCAGCGCCCGCCGCGCACCAGCCCGACCCCACCTCACCGGCTGAGCCTAAGCCGACGAACTGGGTCGAGGTCAGCGGTCAAGGACGAGGCCGACCTTCTGGAACTCCTTGAGGTCGCGATAGCCGCACTTGGCCATGGCCCGGCGCAGACCGCCGAACAGGTTTGAGCTGGCCGTCGGGCTGGTCGGCCGGGCCGAAGAGGAGCTGCTCCATCGGGCCGATCGGCTCGTTCGCCACCTCGAACGCGCCGCGCGGCAGCGACGGGTGGCTGGCGGCCGAGTGCCACCAGGCGCCACCGGCCGGTGCCTCCTCGCAGAGCGAGAGCGGCTCGCCGAGCATCACCGCGTCCGCGCCGCAGCCGAGCGCCTTGGCGATGTCGCCGGAGGTCCGGATGTCGCCGTCGGCGATCAGGTGCACGTACCGGCCGCCGGTCTCGTCCAGGTAGTCCCGGCGGGCCGCGGCGGCGTCGGCGATCGCGGTGGCCATCGGCACCCGGATGCCGAGCACCGAGTCCGTGGTCGACCAGTCGTCGCCGCCGATGCCGACGATCACGCCGGCCGCGCCGGTCCGCATCAGGTGCAGCGCGGTCTTGTAGTCGGTGCAGCCGCCGACGATGACCGGCAGGTCGAGGTCGGCGATGAACTCCTTGAGGTTGAGCGGCTCTTCGGTGGTGGAGACGTGCTCGGCGGAGACGATGGTGCCCTGGATGACCAGGATGTCCACGCCGGCGTCGAGGATCACCGGGGCGAGCGCCAGGGTGTGCTGCGGGGAGACCCGGACGGCCACCGTGCCGCCCCCGGCCCGCAGCTCGCGGACCCGCTCGGCGATCAGGTCGGGGCGGATCGGCTCGGCGTACACCTCCTGGAGGCGCTTGGTCGCCCGCGTCTCATCGTCGAGGGCGGCCAACTCCTCGAGCACCTTGGTCGGGTTCTCGTACCGGGTCCAGAGACCCTCGACGTTGAGCACGCCGAGCCCGCCGAGCTGGTTGAGCCGGACCGCCGAGGACGGGCTCATGGTGGCGTCGGAGGGGTGCCCGACGCAGGGGATGCCGAACTGGTACGCGTCGAGCTGCCACGCGGTCGAGACGTCGTCGACGTCCCGGGTCCGGCGGCTCGGCACGATGGCGATGTCGTCCAGGTGGTAGCCGCGCTGCGCGGTCTTGCCCAGCCGATCTCGACCACGTCACGCATGGGGGACTCCAGGTGGTTGGGGGGATGATCAGCGGGAGTGGTAGTTGGGCGCCTCGACGGTCATCTGGATGTCGTGCGGGTGGCTCTCCTTGAGCCCGGCCCGCGGTGATCCGGATGAGCTGCCCCCCGCCGGTGCAGCTCGGGGATACTCTCCGCGCCGACGTACCCCATCGCGGCGCGCAGCCCGCCGATGAGCTGGTGGGCGACCGCGGAGAGTGGGCCGCGGTACGGCACCTGGCCCTCGACGCCCTCGGGGACCAGCTTGTCCTCGGCGAGCCAGTCCTGCTGGAAGTAGCGGTCCTTGGAATAGGACCTGGCCTGGCCGCGGGACTGCATCGCGCCGAGCGAGCCCATCCCCCGGTACGCCTTGTACTGCTTGCCGTTCATGAAGATCAGCTCGCCGGGGCTCTCCTCGCAGCCGGCCAGCAGGCTGCCGAGCATCACCGTGTCGGCACCGGCCACCAGTGCCTTGGCGATGTCGCCCGAGTACTGGATGC